>NZ_JBHUEY010000005.1:0-1081 GCF_042681205.1 Phenylobacterium terrae | reverse complement strand
CTAGGCCATGCAGGAGACGAAGGCCCTCATCTCTCGATGACGGGGGAATCTCGGGGTTGTTCTCGAGCGGCGGCCCCAGTGTGCGGTTTCTCACGAGGTACGACGGCGAGGTCAGTGAGCCTCTCGTGGGGCGCCAGGGAAGTCGGGTCTCCATGCGAGTGGCGAGGGGGAGCGCGTCATTGCTCCCGAGCCATGGTAGGGGAATCTGGCCTCGAGACGTGTTGAAGAAGGTCTCTCGAGGGCTTTCCCGGGTTGAGGCAGGAAACCCTGGGTTCCCTCGACTTGTGCAGGTGACCTCAGGGGGCTTCTCATGGTGGCTCTGAGAAGCCAGGGAAACTGGAGGTGGGAGGGGCCTCTCGGGACTCCACTGGGCTTGGTGCATTGGAAGAGGGCCTCATCTCCAGTTGAGGCAGGAACCGCAGGGTACCTCTGATTTCAGACTCCGATCGCAGGGTCCCTGCAGACTGGGGACAGGAGAGTCAGGCCTCGTCTTGGGTTGAGGCATGGAACTCCGCTTGCCTCTCGAGATGTCCCCGGGGAGAGAGGCCGCTTGTCGAGCTGTATTTGGAACCTGGGGTTTTTTCCGAACGATGCACGGAAAAACTGCCCCTTCGTGTTGACTGCATTCACAGGCGGGAGTTCGGAGAGGTGTCCGGGCATCGGGTTCTTATCAAGAGGGGACCGGGAAATCGGGGTCCTACGGAATGTGGAACCACCCACGAGGCCACGTCTGGAATGTCTTCGTGAGACCGGCCTCATCCTGAGGTGCGACCGGAAGGTCGGGAACCCCTTCCAGACAAAGCAGGGGAGTCGACCCTCCTGTCCAGATCAGGAGGGGAGAAAGGGCTCAGAGGAGGGGGTGCCGGAAAACCTCAGTGTTCCTCTCGAGGGAGACCGGGATTTCGGGGAACTTTGTGGGTCGCATCAAGGGTGCCAAGTGCCCTTTCGACCTCCAATTCCTAACGTGGGACTTCTCCTGAGGCGCTGTAGCGGGAAAGGGCTTCATCTTGCGATGACGGGGGAGCCACGTGGTTTTTCTCGAGTTACGGCGGGATTCTCGAGTTACGACGGGGAATTCAGG
>NZ_JBHUEY010000004.1:0-26815 GCF_042681205.1 Phenylobacterium terrae | reverse complement strand
CCGAGATCGAGAACACGTCTTCCACCGGCATCAGGAACGGCAGGTCGATCGGACGCTCCGGCTGCGGGATGTACTCGTCCACCGCCTTCATCAGCTCGAGGATGGCGTTCTCGCCGATCTCCGGGTTGGTGCCTTCCACCGCCGCCAGGGCCGAGCCCTTGACGATCGGGATGTCGTCGCCCGGGAACTGGTACGACGAAAGCAGCTCGCGCACTTCCATCTCGACCAGGTCCAGCAGCTCGGCGTCGTCGACCATGTCGACCTTGTTCATGAACACCACCAGCGCCGGCACGCCCACCTGACGGGCCAGCAGGATGTGCTCGCGGGTCTGCGGCATCGGACCGTCCGCCGCCGACACCACCAGGATCGCGCCGTCCATCTGCGCCGCGCCGGTGATCATGTTCTTCACATAGTCGGCGTGGCCGGGGCAGTCGACGTGGGCGTAGTGACGGTTCTGCGTCTCATACTCCACGTGCGCCGTGTTGATCGTGATCCCGCGGGCCTTCTCTTCCGGCGCCGCGTCGATGTCTTCGTACTTCTTCGCCGTCGCACCGCCCGTCTTGGCCAGCGTCATCGTGATCGCCGCCGTCAGCGTCGTCTTGCCATGGTCGACGTGACCGATGGTGCCGATGTTGCAGTGCGGCTTGGTGCGTTCGAACTTTTCCTTGGCCATTTCAAGCTCCAGCCCGGGTGGGGCCTGGTCCTTTCAGTCGATGGGTTGGTTAGGCGTACTTCTTGATCACTTCGTCGGCGACGGCTTGCGGCACCGGAGCGTAGTGGTCGTACTGCATGGTGAAGGCGGCGCGGCCCTGCGACATGCCCCGAAGGGTGTTCACGTAGCCGAACATGTTCGCCAGCGGCACGAAGGCGTTGATGACGATGGCGTTGCCGCGCACGTCCTGCCCCTGGATCTGACCGCGGCGGCCGTTCAGGTCGCCGATGACGCTGCCCAGGTATTCCTCCGGGGTCACGACCTCGACGTTCATGATCGGCTCGAGCAGCTTGGGCGAACCCTTCTCGCGCAGTTCCTTGAAGGCCGCGCGCGAAGCGATTTCGAAGGCCAGCACCGAGGAGTCGACGTCGTGGTAGGCGCCGTCGATCAGGGTGGCCTTGAAGTCGATCACCGGGAAGCCGGCCAGCAGGCCGTTTTCCTTGGCCGAGGTCAGGCCCTTCTCGACGCCCGGGATGTATTCCTTGGGCACCGCGCCGCCGACGATGGCGCTCTCGAACTGGAAGCCCGAGCCCGGCTCGCCGGGTTCGAACACCAGCTTCACGCGGGCGAACTGGCCCGTGCCGCCGGTCTGCTTCTTGTGGGTGTAGTCGATCTCGGCCCGACGACCCAGGCTCTCGCGATAGGCCACCTGCGGCGCGCCGATGTTGGCCTCGACCTTATAGGTGCGCTTCAGGATGTCGATCTTGATGTCCAGGTGCAGCTCGCCCATCCCCTTCAGGATGGTCTGGCCGCTCTCGTGGTCGGTCGAGACGTTGAAGGACGGATCCTCGGCGGCCAGCTTGGCCAGCGCCACGCCCAGCTTCTCCTGGTCGGCCTTGGACTTCGGCTCCACGGCGATCTCGATGACCGGCGCGGGGAACTCCATCTTCTCCAGGATGACCGGCGAGCGGGTCGGATCGCACAGGGTGTCCCCGGTGCGGGTGTCCTTCAGGCCGGCCAGGGCGACGATGTCGCCGGCGTAGGCTTCCTTGATGTCCTCGCGGTTGTTCGAGTGCATCAGCAGCATGCGGCCGACCCGCTCGCGCTTGTCGCGCGTCGAGTTCAGCAGGCCCATGCCGGTCTCCAGCTTGCCCGAGTAGATCCGGCAGAAGGTCAGCGAGCCGACGTACGGGTCGTCCATGATCTTGAACGCCAGCACCGACAGGGGCTCGTCGTCCGAAGCGCGGCGGACCACCGGCTCTTCAGTGCGGAAGTCCAGGCCCGGGGTCGGCGGAATGTCCACCGGCGAAGGCAGGTAGTCGACGACCGCGTCCAGCAGCGGCTGCACGCCCTTGTTCTTGAACGCCGAGCCGCAGAGGATCGGGTAGAAGGCGCCGGTGATCACCGCCTTGCGGATGCACTTCTTGATCGTCTCTTCGGACGGCTCTTCGCCCGAGAGGTAGGCTTCCATCGCCTCGTCATCGAGCTCGACGGCGTTCTCGATCAGGTAGTTGCGGGCCTCTTCGGCCTTGTCCTTCAGGTCGGCCGGGATCTCTTCGTCCCAGAACTTGGCGCCCAGGCCGTCGTTGTCCCACAGCACCGCCTTCATGCGGACCAGGTCCACCAGGCCGCGCAGGTTGGATTCCGAGCCGATCGGGAACTGGATCGGAACGGCCTTGGCGCCCAGGCGGTCGCGGATCGACTGCACCGAGGCGTCGAAGTCGGCGCCGATCTTGTCCATCTTGTTGACGAACACGATCCGCGGAACCTTGTACTTGTCGGCCTGACGCCAGACCGTCTCGGTCTGCGGCTCCACGCCGGCGTTGCCGTCGAGCACGGTCACCGCGCCGTCGAGCACGCGCAGGCTGCGCTCCACCTCGATGGTGAAGTCCACGTGGCCGGGCGTGTCGATGATGTTCAGGCGCTTTTCTTTCCAGAAAGCGGTCGTGGCGGCGGAGGTGATGGTGATCCCCCGCTCCTGCTCCTGCTCCATCCAGTCCATGGTGGCCGCGCCATCATGGACCTCGCCGATCTTATGGCTCTTGCCGGTGTAGTAGAGGATCCGCTCCGTCGTCGTGGTCTTGCCCGCGTCGATGTGGGCCATGATCCCGAAGTTGCGGTAATCTTCGATCTTGTGGGTGCGGGGCATAGCTGAAAGCTCGGCTAGGGGTGCGTTCGGAATTGGATCGCTAACGAACGGCGCGGGCGGTTTAGCTCAAACCGCCCGCGCCGGAAAGCGATGGATATGGGGTCTTACCAGCGGTAGTGCGAGAAGGCCCGGTTGGCTTCGGCCATCTTGTGGGTGTCTTCGCGCTTCTTCACGGCCGCACCGCGGTTCGAGGAGGCGTCCAGCAGCTCGCCGGCCAGCTTCTCGGTCATGGTGTTCTCGCCGCGGTTGCGCGCGGCGTTGACCAGCCAGCGGATCGCCAGGGCCCGGCGGCGGTCCGGGCGGACTTCCACAGGCACCTGGTAGGTCGCGCCGCCGACCCGGCGGGAGCGGACTTCGATGGCCGGAGCGACGTTGTCCAGGGCCGCGTGGAAGGTCTCCAGCGGGCCCATGTCGCGGCGCTTGGCCTCGAGGATGTCGAAGGCGCCGTAGATGATGTTCTCGGCGACGGCCTTCTTCCCCTCGTACATGACGTAGTTCATGAACTTGGTGACGACCAGGTCCCCGAACTTGGGATCGGGAAGGACTTCACGCTTCTCTGCGCGACGGCGGCGGGACATGTCTCTTGATCCTTACTTCGGACGCTTGGCGCCGTAGAGCGAACGGCGCTGCCTGCGGTCCTTGACCCCTTGAGTGTCGAGCACGCCGCGCAGGATGTGGTAGCGCACGCCCGGAAGGTCCTTCACCCGCCCGCCGCGGATCAGCACCACGGAGTGTTCCTGCAGGTTGTGGCCTTCGCCGGGGATGTAGCACACCGCTTCGATGCCGGTGGTCAGGCGCACCTTGGCGACCTTCCGCAGGGCCGAGTTCGGCTTCTTCGGGGTGGTGGTGTAGACCCGCGTGCAGACGCCGCGGCGCTGCGGGCACCCCTTCAGGGCCGGAACCTTGTTGCGCGAGGGCTTGTCCTGGCGCGGCTTGCGGATGAGCTGGTTGACTGTCGGCATCTAATCTCTGCGTCTGTGGAGGCGTGTGCCGTCAGGCCGAAGCGCCTCAGGGGGTCGTTGATTGTCGTTTGGCTTCGAAGCGGCCCTCTGAACGCAAAAACTCGCCGGGATGCGGAACTTCGCATTCCGGCGGGTCCGCCGCCCCTGGTGGAGCAGCCGTTCATCGGACCAGGGCGAACCCCGACCTCGAAAGAGCGCGCTACATAGTCGCGAAGCCGCTTCCAGTCAATCTCGCGCGGCCTGCGTCACGCTCGCCATGCGATCGCCCGGGGGCGTGCTAGCTTTAAAGCCTAGGTTGCAAGGCGGGGGAGCTGCATGCTTCGGCGAGCGCCAGCGCGGACGGCGGCGATCCTCCTCGTCTCGGCGGGGGCGCACGTGGCTGTCCTGTCCTGGCTGGGCCTGACACGATCAGAGCTGCGCACGCCCTACCCCGGGCCGGCGACGGTCCAGCTCGACATCCGGCCGTTCCACCTGCCGCCCCGGGCTCCCTCCGCCGACCTCCCCGCCCCGCTGCGGCCGCTGCGGCCCCGCACCCCGCGCCGGCCGGACGAGGCCGACGACGCCGTCCCGCCCCTGCATCTGCCGACCGCGGCGCAGGGGACGCGGGCGCCGCCGGCCGCCGCCCCTGCCCTGCCGGAGCTTGGCCGCGCGCTCAGGGGACGGCTGGGATGCGACGAGGCTGCGCGCCTCAGCCGCGAGGAACGGGACCGCTGCGCCGAGCGGCTGGGCGCCCGCCGCGCCGAGGGCCCCGACTACGGGCCGGCGGCGGGCATCGCCCCGCTCAAGCGCGCCGCCTTCGACCGCGCCGCCGGCGTCTCGCCGCTGCCGCCCGAGCCGGAAGGCGTAGCCCCCGAGGGCTCGGACAACATCGGCGATCCGGACTACGGCGGCGGCATGGCCGCCGAGATGGGCGCGCCCCACCACGACAGCAGCCGCGCGACGCGGGTGACGCCGCGCCTGCCGCCCTAGCGCTGGACCGGCAGGTTCTTGGCCAGGAACGACTCGAGCGCCGTAAGCAGTTGGGTTCGCGAGGTCGGCCGACGCAGGTAGTGGTCGTCGTCGGGCAGCAGCAGATGCTCCACCGGCTTGCCCGCCGCCTTCAGGGCGTCGCGCATCGCCGCCGATTGCACGGGCTCGACGATGGTGTCCTGCCCGCCGTGCACCAGCAGCACCGGCGCCTGGATGTTGGCCACCTGCCGCAGGGGCGAGGTGGTCACCAGCTCCGGCGAGTTCGGGCCGTTGCGGGCCAGCATCCTGCGCAGCGAGTGGAACGAGGCCGAGGCGCGGCCGTAGGTCCCGCCCTGCTGGGCGAGCAGCAGCTTCAGGTCCGAGATGCCGGCGACCGACGCGGCGCAGCGGTAGGCGCCGGGGTGAAGGCTCACCCCCGCCAGGGCCGCATAGCCCCCGAAGCTCCAGCCGACGATGCAGCTCCGCTCGGCGTCCACTTCGGCCAGCGGCCTCACGGCCGCGACGCCGTCCAGCAGGTCGGTCTGCATCTTGCCGCCCCACTCGGCGCGGCCGGCTTCGTAGAAGGCCCGGCCGAAGCCCGTGGAGCCGCGGAACTGGGGCCGCAGCACGGCGTAGCCGCGCGAAGCCAGGAACTGGGTCAGGAAGTCGAAGGCGTATTCGTCGCGACTGCCCGGCCCGCCGTGCGGCATGACGATCAGGGGCGCCCTGGCCACGCCCAGGCTCGCCGGCGGCAGGGTCAGGTAGGCCCCGATCTCCAGCCCGTCGCGCGCCTTGTAGGTGATCCAACGGGTCGCCCCCAGCTCGACGCCTTCGAGCTCGGGATACTCCTCCCCCAGCGGCGAGACCGACTTGGCGGCCTTGTCGTAGAGCATCCAGGCCGGCGGCGCGCCGGGCCCGTCCACCCGCACGATGAACCGGCTCCGGTCCCTGGACCAGTCATGCAGGCTGACATGCCGGTCCTTGAAGGCGCGCGACAGCAGGGCGTGGACCTGGCCGAGCTCGGCGTCGAGCCACTGGACCTCAGGCCGCTCGGCCCCACCGACCACGGCCACCGCGGCGCCGCGGTAGGGGTCGGTCAGCAGGTAGGGCGTCGCGCCCGGCGTCGGCTCGCCCAACGGCGTCACCGACCCGTCGCTCAGCTTCTTCAGCACCACCCGCTCGCCGCCCTGCACCGCCTCGCGCAGGTAGACCCCGTCGTCCGGGTCGGAGTAGCCGATGTAGCCCATCGCGGCGTCGATATCCTCGCCGCGCTCGAGCACCGTCCAGCGGTTCTGGCCTTTGCCGCGCACGTGGATCGAGAAGGCCCGCGAGATCTCGTCGACGTCGTAGCGGACCCGCGGCTCGCCCGAGAGGTCCACGTCCCAGCCCCAGGTGTCGTAGCCGCCACGCTCCACGGCCCGTCCCTTGCCGGTCGCCGGATCGACGCTCCAGAGCGCCCTCACGAAGGGGGAATCGACGCCCTTGCGGGCGGCGTAGGTGTCGAAGCCGCGGCTCGGCCCCATCGACCAGGCCAGGCCCAGGACGAGCGCGCGCGGCGGCTCGTGGAACAGCGCCACCTGGGGATGCTCCACGGCGAAGGACGAGGCTTCGTCGGTCGACAGCAGGGTGGACATCAGCTGACCCTGGGCGGTGAAGGCGATGTTCCGCTCCATGCGGTAGGCCTTGCCGTCCACCTGCTCCCAGCGGGCCACGCGCACGAGCACATGGTCGTTGCCGACCCAGTCGGCGGAAATGGCGTCCACATCGCCCAGCCGGATCGGCGGCGAGGTCGGCCCGTCGATGGTGGCGATGGCCAGGGTGCGGGCGCCGGCCGGGCCGCCCAGCAGCGCCAGCCGCTTGCCGTCCGGCGAGATGTCCACGCTCTCGACCGCCGGCAGCCGCCCGAACGCGGCCAGCGGGGGCGGCTCCTTGGCCTGAGCTGCGGACGCGGTGACAGCCAGGGCGGCGAAGCCCGCCGCAAGTTTCAGGTACGCCATAGGTTACTCCCCCCGAGGCTTCACCGTAGCCAGGGGGTGGATCGCGCGCAAGTTGCGGCGGCGTCAGTCGAAGATGTCGAAGATGTCGAAGCCCTTCTTGCGCTTCTTGTGGCGGTAGTAGTCGTCGTAGTCGTACCGGTAGCGCTGGTGTTGCGGATCGTACGGGTGGGACCGGCGCCAGGCCTCCGGGTCGCGGTGGAAGGTGTCCACCTCCCGCTCGAACACCTGCCGGGCCTGCTGGTCGCCGGCCATCTGCTCGCGCGCGTCGGCCAGGATCTTCTCCAGCTCGCCGCGATCCAGCCACACGCCCCGGCAGCTCGGGCACATGTCGAGCTCGACGCCCGAGCGGTTCACGTTCTGCATCGAGGTGTTGCAGTTGGGGCAGAGCAGCAGCGGCATCGCATCCTCCGGAGGTCGTTCCACTCCAGATAGGGCCGCGCCGCCGCCGCGCCAGCGTCAGTCGACGCCGATGTGCTTCTTGAAGTTCGGGATGACCCAGGCCCAGACGTCTATGGCGTTGCCGATCGCCTCGGTCGTGCCGCCCCGCTCCAGGTCCACGTCGTACTCGACGTAAGGGTAGTTCTCGCCGCCGAGATAGCCCCGGCCGAAACGGTTGTTGCGGCTCCAGTCGTTGATCTTCTGCAGGCCGACGTTTCCGGCCCGCGGGAAGGCGGTGGCGAAGGAGATGGCCGCGCAGCGGCCCGCCTTGCAGGTGTAGAACAGCACCCGGAAGGGCGTGCCGTCGAGGGCGCTGGTGATCATCGGGTCGCCCTGGGAATCCGTCCCGATCTGCGCCTGCAGCCCCTTGTCCTGGAGGGCCTGGGCCACCTCCTGGGCGGTCACGCCGCCGGTCGGCAAGGGCCCGGCCACGGCCGCGCCGGCCAGGCACCACGCCAGGGCCGCGGATGCGGCCATCGTCACCTTCGTCCTCATCGCTCGCCCCCGTCAGGAATAGCGGCGCACAAACTCGCCTGACGCGCGAGAGTTCGGCGGACGGGAAGCAAAAACAAAGCGGCCCGGGATCGCTCCCGGGCCGCTCCGTCGTTCCGTTCCGAGCCTTAAGCTCAGGCGCCGGCCTTCTCGGCGTCCGCATCGATGGCGATCTCCGCGGGCAGCGGCTCCATCGCCTCCTCGCGGGAGGCGGTGAGAGCCTCGTCGCGCTTGGCGGCGATCCGCTGCAGGTTCCGCAGGTAGGAGCCCGTGCCGGCCGGGATGAGCCGGCCCACGATGACGTTCTCCTTCAGCCCTTCCAGGGTGTCGATCTTGCCCTGCACCGAGGCTTCGGTGAGGACGCGGGTCGTCTCCTGGAACGAGGCCGCCGAGATGAAGCTGCGGGTCTGGAGCGAGGCCTTGGTGATGCCGAGCAGCACCGGCTGGATGAGCGCCGGACGGCCGCCGCGGGCCTCCGCCTTGGCGTTCTCTTCCTCCACCTCGAGCTTGTCGAGGTGGTCGCCCTTGAGCAGGCCGGTATCGCCCGGCTCGAGGATCTCGACCTTCTGCAGCATCTGACGGACGATCGTCTCGATGTGCTTGTCGTTGATGGGCACGCCCTGGAGCCGGTAGACCTCCTGGATCTCGTTGACCAGGAAGTCGGCCAGCGCCTCGATCCCCTGGATCCGCAGGATGTCGTGCGGGTCCGGGTTGCCGTCGATGAGGTACTCGCCCTTGCGGATGATGTCCCCGTCGTGGACGGCGATGTGCTTGCCCTTCGGGATCAGGAACTCGACAGCCTCGCCGCCGTCTTCCGGCGTGATCTTGATGCGGCGCTTGTTCTTGTAGTCCCGGCCGAACTCGACCCGGCCGTCCATCTCGGCGATGACCGCGCAGTCCTTCGGCCGGCGGGCCTCGAACAGTTCGGCCACCCGCGGCAGACCGCCGGTGATGTCCCGCGTCTTGGCGCTTTCGGTGGGCAGACGGGCGAGCACGTCGCCCGGCTTCACCTCGTCGCCGTCGCCGACGGAGAGGATGGCGCCCACCGGCAGGAGCATCCGCGCCTCGCCGCCGTTCGCCAGCCGCTTGTAGGCGCCGGTCTCGTCGAGCACCGCCGTGGCCGGACGCAGGTCCGAGCCCTTGGTCGAGGCGCGCCAGTCGACCACCACCCGGTTGGAGATGCCGGTGGCCTCGTCGGCTTCCTCGCGGACCGAGACGTTCTCCACCAGGTCCTCGAACCGGACCCGGCCGCCCACTTCCGTGATGATCGGGGTGGTGTACGGGTCCCAGTCGGCCAGGCGCTGGCCGCGCTTGACGGTGTCGCCGTCCTTCACCTTCAGGCGCGCCCCGTAGGGCGGCTTGTAGGATTCGCGGTCCTTGCCGTCGACCTGGACCGTCACCTGCAGGTTCCGGCTCATGACAATCAGCTCGCCGTCGGCGGCCTGGACGGTGTTGCCGCCGCTGATCCGCACGACGCCGTTGTTGGCGCTCTCGAAGAACGACTGCTCGGCCACCTGGGCGGTGCCGCCGATGTGGAAGGTCCGCATCGTCAGCTGGGTGCCCGGCTCGCCGATCGACTGGGCGGCGATGACGCCGACGGCCTCGCCGATGTTCACCGGCGTGCCGCGCGCCAGGTCGCGGCCGTAGCAGGCGCCGCAGACGCCGTTCTTGGTCTCGCAGGTCAGCACCGAGCGGACCTTCACGGACTGCACGCCCGCGCCTTCGATGATCTCGACCATGTTCTCGTCGAGATAGGCGTCGGCCGGGACGATGACCTCGCCCGTGCCCGGGTCCTTGATGTCCTCGGCCGCGAAACGGCCGAGCACCCGGGTGCCCAGGGAGACCAGCACGTCGCCGCCCTCGACGACGGCGCGCAGGGTGATGCCCCGCGTGGTGCCGCAGTCTTCCTCGGTGATGATGCAGTCCTGCGCCACGTCCACCAGGCGGCGGGTCAGGTAACCCGAGTTGGCGGTCTTCAGCGCGGTGTCGGCCAGGCCCTTACGGGCGCCGTGGGTGGAGTTGAAGTACTCCTGGACGGTCAGGCCTTCCTTGAAGTTCGAGATGATCGGCGTCTCGATGATCTCGCCGGACGGCTTGGCCATCAGGCCGCGCATGCCGCCGAGCTGCTTCATCTGGGCCTGCGAACCCCGGGCGCCCGAGTTGGCCATCATGAAGATCGAGTTGATCTCCTGCTGGCGCCCGTCGACCACCGGAGCCGAGGAGATCTCGGCCATCATTTCGTCGGCGACCCGGTCCGTGGACTTGGCCCAGGCGTCGACGACCTTGTTGTACTTCTCGCCCTTGGTGATCAGGCCGTCCGCGTACTGCTGCTCGTATTCCTCGACCAGCTTGCGGGTCTCCTCGACGATCTCCTTCTTGCGGGCCGGGATGACGATGTCGTCCTTGCCGAAGGAGATGCCGGCCTTGGCCGCCTCGCGGAAGCCCAGACCCATGATCTGGTCGGCGAAGATGACCGTCGCCTTCTGGCCGCAGTGCCGGTAGACGACGTCGATCAGGTTGCCGATCTCCTTCTTGGTCAGGTTCTTGTCCATCAGGCGATGGCCGACCGCGGGGTGACGCGGGAACAGCGCGGCGATCTTCATCCGGCCGGGGGTCGTGTCGATCACCTTGGTGACCAGGTTCCCGTCCGCGTCCATCTCGGTGTAGCGGCACTTGATCTTCGAGTGCAGCGTCACGACGCCGGCGTCGAGGGCCGCTTCGATCTCGCCCAGGTCCGCGAACAGCTTGCCCTCGCCGGGCTCACCGTCCTTGGCCAGCGACAGGTAGTAGAGGCCGAGCACGATGTCCTGCGACGGCACGATGATCGGCTTGCCGTTGGCGGGCGAGAGGATGTTGTTGGTCGACATCATCAGCACGCGCGCTTCCAGCTGGGCCTCGAGGCTCAGCGGGACGTGCACGGCCATCTGGTCGCCGTCGAAGTCGGCGTTGAACGCGGCGCAGACCAGCGGGTGCAGCTGGATGGCCTTGCCCTCGATCAGCTTCGGCTCGAACGCCTGGATGCCGAGGCGGTGGAGCGTGGGCGCGCGGTTCAGCAGCACCGGGTGCTCGCGGATCACCTCGTCGAGGATGTCCCACACCTGCGGCTGCTCACGCTCGACCATCCGCTTGGACTGCTTGACGGTGCCCGACAGGCCCTTGGCGTCCAGCCGCGCGTAGATGAACGGCTTGAACAGCTCCAGCGCCATCTTCTTGGGCAGGCCGCACTCGTGCAGCTTCAGTTCGGGGCCGACGACGATGACCGAACGGCCCGAGTAGTCGACGCGCTTGCCGAGCAGGTTCTGGCGGAACCGGCCCTGCTTGCCCTTCAGCATGTCGGCCAGCGACTTGAGGGGCCGCTTGTTGGCGCCGGTGATGACCCGGCCTCTGCGGCCGTTGTCGAACAGGGCGTCGACCGCCTCCTGCAGCATCCGCTTCTCGTTGCGGATGATGATGTCCGGCGCCCGCAGCTCGATCAGGCGCTTCAGGCGGTTGTTCCGGTTGATCACCCGCCGGTACAGGTCGTTCAGGTCGGAGGTCGCGAAGCGGCCGCCGTCCAGCGGCACCAGCGGGCGCAGCTCGGGCGGGATGACCGGGATGACCGTCAGGATCATCCACTCCGGCTTGTTGCCGCTCTCGATGAAGTTCTCGATCAGCTTCAGGCGCTTGGACGCCTTCTTGAGCTTCATCTCCGAGGTGGTGGTGATCAGCTCCTCGCGGAGCTTCTCGGCCTCCTTGTTGAGGTCCAGGCCGCGCAGCAGGCCCTGGACCGCCTCGGCGCCGATCTCGGCGGTGAAGGAGTCGTCGCCGAACTCCTCCTGGAAGCGCATGAAGTCGTCTTCCGACAGAAGCTGGTGCAGCTTCAGGGGCGTCAGCCCCGGCTCGGTGACGATGTAGTGCTCGAAGTAGAGCACCCGCTCGATGTCCTTCAGCGGCATGTCGAGCATCAGGGCGATGCGGCTCGGCAGCGACTTCAGGAACCAGATGTGGGCGACCGGGCTGGCCAGCTCGATGTGGCCCATCCGCTCGCGGCGGACGCGCGCGAGGGTGACCTCGACGCCGCACTTCTCGCAGATGATGCCCTTGTACTTCATGCGCTTGTACTTGCCGCACAGGCACTCGTAGTCCTTGGTCGGACCGAAGATGCGGGCGCAGAACAGGCCGTCACGCTCGGGCTTGAACGTGCGGTAGTTGATCGTCTCGGGCTTCTTGATCTCGCCGAACGACCACGAGCGGATCTTCTCGGGGGACGCCAGCGCGATACGGATCTGGTCGAAGGTCGGAGCGGCCTGGACCGGATTGAAGATATTCAGGACTTCCTGGTTCATCGGATATCCAGTTCGTCAGAAATTCTGTGAGCGGTGGGGAGGAGCTGACGGCCCCTCCCCTCGCCTTTGGTTCTCGTCGCGGTCGGCCCGCGCCTAGCCGTTCTCCAGCTCCACATTCAGGCCCAGAGAGCGCATCTCCTTGACCAGCACGTTGAAGCTTTCCGGGATGCCGGCCTCGAAGGTGTCGTCGCCGCGGACGATGGACTCGTAGACCTTGGTCCGTCCGGCCACGTCGTCCGACTTCACCGTCAGCATCTCCTGCAGGGTGTAGGCGGCGCCGTAGGCCTCCAGGGCCCAGACCTCCATCTCCCCGAACCGCTGACCGCCGAACTGGGCCTTGCCGCCCAGCGGCTGCTGGGTGACCAGGCTGTAGGGGCCGATCGAGCGGGCGTGGATCTTGTCGTCCACCAGGTGGTGCAGCTTCAGCATGTAGATGTAGCCGACGGTGACCGGGCGCTTGAACTGCTCGCCGGTCTGGCCGTCGAACAGCGTCACCTGGCCCGAACGCTGCAGTCCGGCCTTCTCGAGCAGGTTCTCGATGTCGTCGATGTGGGCGCCGTCGAACACCGGAGTGGCGAAGGGGATGCCCTTCGACAGGTTCCGGGCCAGCTCGACGAGTTCGTCATCGTCCTCCGGCAGCTCCACGTCGGGGCCGTAGACCTCCCGCAGGTGGTCCACCAGCGCCTGCCGCTGGCCGCCGTGGCGCCAGGCCTCCAGCATCTCGGCGACCTGACGGCCCAGGCCGGCCGCGGCCCAGCCGAGGTGGGTCTCGAAGATCTGGCCGACGTTCATCCGGCTGGGCACGCCCAGCGGGTTGAGCACGATGTCGACGTGGGTGCCGTCCTCCAGGAAGGGCATGTCCTCGATCGGCAGGATCTTGGAGATGACCCCCTTGTTGCCGTGACGGCCGGCCATCTTGTCGCCCGGTTGCAGCTTGCGCTTCACCGCGACGAACACCTTGACCATCTTCATCACGCCCGGGGGCAGCTCGTCCCCGCGCTGCAGCTTGTCGACCTTGTCCTCGAAGCGGCGGTCGAGGCGCTTGCGGGCCTCGTCGAACTGACGGCGCAGGGCCTCCAGCTCGCCCATCGCCTTCTCGTCGTCGAGGGCGATCTGCCACCACAGGCCGGGCGCGATCTCGTTCAGCTTGTCCTCGGTGATCTCGCCGCGGCCCAGGCCCTTGGGACCCGAGACGGCGGTCTTGCCGACCAGCAGCTGGCGCAGGCGCGCGGTCATGTTGCGGTTCAGGATCGCGAACTCGTCGTCGCGGTCCTTGCCCAGGCGGTCGATCTCGGCCCGCTCGATGGCCAGCGCCCGCTCGTCCTTGTCGACGCCGTGGCGGTTGAACACCCGCACTTCCACGATCGTGCCGGCCACGCCCGGCGGCAGCCGCAGCGAGGTGTCGCGCACGTCCGAGGCCTTTTCGCCGAAGATGGCCCGCAGGAGCTTCTCTTCCGGCGTCATCGGGCTCTCGCCCTTCGGCGTGACCTTGCCGACCAGGATGTCGCCCGGCATCACCTCGGCGCCGATCGCCACGATGCCCGCCTCGTCGAGGTTGCGCAGGGCTTCCTCGCCGACGTTCGGGATGTCGCGGGTGATCTCTTCCGGACCCAGCTTGGTGTCGCGGGCCATGACCTCGAACTCCTCGATGTGGATCGAGGTGAAGACGTCATCGCGCACGATCCGCTCGGAGATCAGGATCGAGTCTTCGAAGTTGTAGCCGTTCCAGGGCATGAAGGCGACGAGGGTGTTGCGCCCCAGCGCCAGCTCGCCCAGCTCCGTCGACGGGCCGTCGGCGATCACGTCGCCTTCCCGGATCCGGTCGCCGACCCGCACCAGCGGACGCTGGTTGATGCAGGTCGAGGTGTTGGAGCGCTGGAACTTCTGCAGCCGGTAGATGTCGACGCCCGGCTTGGTGGGGTCGGTCTCTTCCGTCGCCCGGACCACGATCCGGGTGCCGTCGATCTGCTCGACCACGCCCGAGCGGCGAGCCACCACCACGGCGCCGGAGTCGCGGGCCACCACGTCCTCCATCCCCGTGCCCACCAGGGGCGCGTCGGACTGGATCAGCGGCACGGCCTGCTTCTGCATGTTCGAGCCCATCAGGGCCCGGTTGGCGTCGTCGTTCTCGAGGAACGGGATCAGCGAGGCGGCGACCGAGACGACCTGCTTGGGCGAGACGTCCATCAGGTCGACGGTGTCCTTCGGCAGCAGGGTCGGCTCGCCGTTGATCCGGCCGGGGACCAGGTCCTCGACGATCTCGCCGCCGTCCAGCTTGATGTTGGCCTGGGCGATGACGTGCTTCGCCTCCTCCATGGCCGACATGTAGACCACCTCTTCGGTGATCTTGCCGTCCTTCACCCGCCGGTACGGGCTCTCGATGAAGCCGTACTTGTTCACCACCGCGTGGGTGGCCAGCGAGTTGATCAGGCCGATGTTCGGGCCTTCCGGCGTCTCGATCGGGCAGATCCGGCCGTAGTGGGTCGGGTGCACGTCGCGGACCTCGAAGCCCGCCCGCTCGCGGGTCAGACCGCCCGGGCCGAGCGCCGACAGGCGCCGCTTGTGGGTGATCTCCGACAGCGGGTTGGTCTGGTCCATGAACTGCGACAGCTGCGAGGAGCCGAAGAACTCCCGCACGGCCGCGGCCGCCGGCTTGGCGTTGATCAGGTCGTGCGGCATGACGGTGTCGATATCGACGCTGCTCATGCGCTCCTTGATCGCCCGCTCCATGCGCAGCAGGCCGACGCGGTACTGGTTCTCCAGCAGCTCGCCCACCGAACGGACCCGGCGGTTGCCGAGGTTGTCGATGTCGTCGATCTCGCCGCGGCCGTCGCGCAGGCCGACCAGGGTCTTCAGCACCGCCAGCACGTCTTCCTTGCGGATGACGCGCACATCGTCGGGGCAGTCCAGCTCCAGGCGCATGTTCATCTTCACGCGGCCGACCGAGGACAGGTCGTAGCGCTCGGAATCGAAGAACAGCGACTTGAACATCGCCTCGGCCGCTTCCACCGTCGGCGGCTCGCCGGGGCGCATGACGCGGTAGATGTCGAACAGCGCGTCCTCGCGGGCGGTGTTCTTGTCCACCCGCAGGGTGTTGCGCATGTAGGCGCCGACCGTGACCTCGTCGATGTCGAGGACGTCGAGGGTGGTGAAGCCCTGCTCTTCCAGCGAGGCCAGCAGGGTCGGGTCGAGCTCGTCGCCGGCTTCGGCGTAGATCTCGCCGGTCTCCATGTTGACCAGGTCGCGCGCCAGGTAGCGGCCGGTCAGGGCCTCAGGCGCGAGCAGCAGGGTCTTCAGGCCGGCGTCGGCGAACTTCTTGGCGTTCCGGGCCGAGATCTTCTGGCCGGCCGGGGCGATCTCCTCGCCGGTGTCGGCGTCGATCAGCGGGAACTCCGGCTTCACGCCCCGCCAGCGCTCGGGCTTGTAGGGGGTGGCCCAGCCGCCCTGGCGCTTCTCGTAGGGGACGGACTCGTAGAAGGTGGAGAGGATCTCCTCCCCGTCCATGCCCAGGGCCATCAGGAAGGTGGTGGCCGGCAGCTTCCGGCGCCGGTCGATGCGGACGTAGACGATGTCCTTGGCGTCGAACTCGAAGTCGAGCCAGCTGCCGCGGTAGGGGATCACCCGGGCGGCGAACAGCAGCTTGCCGGAGGCGTGGGTCTTGCCCTTGTCGTGGTCGAAGAAGACGCCCGGCGAGCGGTGCATCTGGGAGACGATGACGCGCTGGGTCCCGTTGACGATGAAGGTGCCCTTCTCTGTCATGAGCGGGATGTCGCCCATGTAGACGTCCTGCTCCTTGATGTCCTTCACCGAGCGGGCGCCGGTCTCCTCGTCGGTCTCGAACACGATGAGGCGCAGCTTGACCTTCAGCGGCGCGGCGTAGGTCATGTCGCGCTGGACGCATTCCTCGACGTCGTACTTCGGCTCCTCGAACTCGTAGGAGACGTACTCGAGCACGGCGCGCTCGTTGAAGTCCTTGATCGGGAAGACCGACTTGAAGACCGCCTCGATGCCCTCGTCGCGGCGCTCGCCGGGGCGGACCTCACGCTGGAGGAACTGTTCGTAGGAGGACCGTTGAACCTCGATGAGGTTCGGCATCTGCACAGCTTCGGGGATGCGGCCGAAAGACTTCCGGATCCGCTTCTTGCCGGTGAAGGATTGCGCCATTTTTGTCCCTTGCGGGGCGGACGGAGTCTGGGCCACCGTTCGCCTGAGTTATTCATCCTGCGTCCACCCTCGGCTCTCCCCTCGCGGGGAGCGGACGCTGGAATGCCCCTTGGTCTCGTCAGGGGCGCTCCTTCGCATGGCCGGAGGGCGGCGGGCCATGCCTCGGAGCTTCACGCGCGAAGAATCGCTGCTCGAAATGTTCAGAATTTCGCGGAACTCGCCACATAGGCCTTTTCGCGCGTCGTGGGAAGCCCCTTAACGCAAGAAAAGTGGAGCGGCGCCGCCGGCCTCGGCGCGCCGCTCCACGTCTCGACCCGGGCGTATCCCGGGGTGCTCTTTGCGCTCGTCAGTTCGCTGGCGGTGAACAAGGAAAGGCGGGGCGAGGTTCCCGCTGAAAAGACCTCTCCCCGCAGCGCGGGGAGAGGGTTGGGTGAGGGGGTGAGGCGCGGCCGGCTCAAGCCGGACGCGACGAACGCCCGGAGCGCAGCGACGGGCCTCCAGCGCGGAAGCGGCCCTGCGGCCGGACCTCCCTCACCCTACCCTCTCCCTCCGCTGGCGGAGGGAGAGGTCAACAAAGAAAAAGGGGACGCCCGGAGGCGTCCCCTTCCCAGGATCAAGCTCTGAAGCCTGGACTACTTCACCTGGACGGTGGCGCCGGCGGCTTCGAGGCGCTTCTTGATGTCTTCCGCTTCCTGCTTGGAGACGTTCTCCTTCACGTTCTGCGGAGCGCCTTCCACCAGGTCCTTGGCTTCCTTCAGGCCGAGGTCCGGACGCACGGCGCGGACTTCCTTGATGACGTTGATCTTCTTGTCGCCGCCGCCGGTCAGGACGACGGTGAACTCGGTTTGCTCTTCGGCCGCTTCGGCCGGAGCGCCAGCGCCGCCGGCGCCCGGAGCGGCGGCCACGGCGACCGGAGCCGCGGCGGAGACGCCCCACTTCTCTTCGAGCATCTTGGACAGCTCAGCGGCTTCCAGGACGGTCAGGGTGGAGAGGTCGTCCACCAGTTGTTGCAGATTGGCCATGTCGGTTGGTCCTTAAAGGTTGGGAGTTGTCGGGGAAGATGACGTTCAGGCGGCGTCTTTTTGCGCGTACGCATTGAAGACGCGGGCAAGCTGACCGGCCGGCGCCTGCAGGACGCCCGCGACCTTGGTCGCCGGAGCCTGGATGAGGCCGATGATCTTGCCGCGGAGCTCGTCGAGCGAGGGCAGCGTGGCGAGCGCGCTGATCCCACCCTTGTCGAGCACCTGCTGACCCATGAGGCCGCCGATGACGGTGAACTTGTCGTTCTCCTTGGCGTACTGGGTCGCGACCTTGGCGGCGGAGACAGCATCCGGCGCATAGGCGATGGCGACCGGGCCCTTGAAGAGGGCGTCGCCCGCTTCGCCGACCGAGCCGTCCAGGGCCTTCTGGGCCAGGGTGTTCTTCACCACCTTCAGCTGGGCGCCCTGCTCGCGCAGGCGGTCCCGCAGATCCGTCATTTCCGCAACGGTCAGACCCAGGTAGTGGGTCACGACCACGGCGCCGGACGTATCGAAGACGCCCTTCAGCGCCTCGATGGTGTCCTGCTTTTGAGCGCGGTCCATTGCGGTCTCCTACTCAGGTGCGGCGACCGGACCATCCGGCCGCCGGTAGCTCGGGCGCGCATCGGCGAAGACGCCGAAGACCGCCCGTTCAGCCTGTCCATGGAGAGAAGCGCTGGCCCGCGCCGGCCGCGTTGCGGCGGGCGTGAAAGGCCGTCATCTTCCCGTCTCCCACCGGCCGAGGAAGGGCTCTTCCCCGCGTTACGGCTCCAGGCGGCCCCTGGAACCCCGCTGTTCTCGGACAGGATCGGGAAGCGCTCGGTGAAGAGCCCTCCCCCATCCCGCGCCCCTGGCGGGACGCGAAACTTCAAGAGGCGCGGCCTTTACACGAGGATGCGGCGAAACTCAAGGCGCGCTCACCAGCGCGCCGGCCCCACCAGCTGCCGGCGATCGACGTCGTAGTAGACCCCGTAGGTCGCCGCGTTCGACGAGAAGGCCCCGATGGCCACAAGGGGGAAGCCGTCCTCCGGCGTCAGGATCATGTAGCCGTTCCCCGGGCTCTCGTAGCGCCCGCGGATGAACCGTCGCCCGCCGAAGGTGACGCCGCGGTAGAGGCGCGAGAAGCCCTGCAGCGACTGGCCGGCCGGCATCTTCACCTGCCGCTCCAGCTCCTCCACCTGCGCCTCGCTCGGCGTCCACGACGACGGCGGCTCCCCTTGCCGGCTGTCGGCCTGCGCCGCCACCGGCGCCTCCTCGCCCGCGAGGGCCGCTCCCGCGCCGCCGGCCAGGGCCAGGGCGAATGCGGCCGCCGCCGCAGTCCATCGCACCATCTCTCAAGCTCCGTCCGCGCCCGCCCCTCCCCTAAGCGCCCGAGGCGCGCGCCGGCTCCCGCCTCAGTCGTGCAGCGGCTCGAAGCCGAAGACCCAGGGCGTGTCGGTGTCGACGGTGACCTTCACCGCCTTGATCTCCGGCGCGCCGTAGACCTGCAGCCGGGTGATGTTGCCGTACTTGGGCGGCCGCTGCTCGCCCTCGCTGACCAGGAAGGGCCGGTCGATGACCAGCTCGTGGAAGTCGCCGTTGACCAGCAGCACCGGCTTGCCGAACCGGGCCGCCAGGTCGCGGATCGCCAGCGCGATCCAGAAGTAGGGCCCCTCGGCGCCGCCCCGCAGCGCCTTGCCGAACTGGTCGTCGCCGTGGGCGTCCTCGAACATGCCGGCGTGGAGGGCGATCACCACCGCCTTGGCGTCCTTCGCCCGGGCCTCTGCGAAGGTCGCCTTGATCCAGTCCACGTCGGCCTTGTTGCGGGCGATGGCGTCATTGGCCCGGACCGGATCGTTGATGGTGAAGTTCATCCCCGTGCCCGGCACGTGGACAGTGGCGAACACCACGCCCGAGCGCTCCCAGCGCAGGTTCTCGACCATGTCCTTGTGCTCGGAGACATCGGATTGCCGGACCACCGGGATCGTCCGCCGGCCCAGGCTCTTGGCCTCGGCGAAGAACACCCTGCGGATCGCATCGCGGCTGGCCAGGGTGTCCGCGAAGCTGGTCCCGGCCATGGCGTTGTCCAGCAAACGCGCCTGGCCCAGCAGCCTCAGCTGCTCGGGCGTGGCGTTCCCCCGCACCGTGCCGATGTAGGCCTCCAGGATCTCGGGCTTGCGGCAGTCGGTCCACTCGTTGTCGCCGGGCGTGTAGAGCACCGGGTGGTCGTACTTGTCGAACCAGGTCCGGATCGTGCGGTGGTTCGCCTCGGTGCAGACCATCGCCCCCCAGGTGTCGCCCACATGGATGCTGAAGGCCGGCTTCTCGCGGTTAATGCGTCCGATCAGGGACTCGTAGACGGCATAGTCCCCGGGCGGGTTGTAGGCCGTATCCCCCAGCGCCACGAAGCTGAACCGCTCCGCGGTGGCGGGCCCCGCGAGCGCCAGCGACAGCGCCAAAGCGCCGATGAGTGTGCGCACGCCCATGTTCGCCCCTCCCCCTGTTTTTCGCGCAGGAGCTTAGCCTTGCGAGCGGCCGCAGAACAGCGGTCCGCGATCAGTCGGTGCGGCCGGCGAACAGCAGCAGGTTGCCGTCCGGATCGGCGACGATGAATTGGGCCTGGTTCTCCGCATGCCAGGGCTCGCGCGTCAGCGGCTGGTGAAAGGCCACGCCGCGCTCCTGGAACTCCCGGAACAGCGCCTTGAGCCGATCGACCGTGATCGAGGCGCTCAGCAGGTCCTCCTCGTCGGCGGGCCTGCCGACGGGGCCGTCCACGCAGCGCAGGTTGAGCCGCACGGCGTCGCGGCGCACCTGCCCGTAGAAGGCCGGCTCCCCGTAAAGGAAGCCGACGGTGAAGCCGAGCTGCTCGGTGAAGAAGCCGACCGTCCGGTCCATGTCGGTTACGAACAGCTGCGGCTCGGCGCCGGTCAGCACGGGGCGGCCCGGCGAAGGCGCGGGGGTGGTGCTCATGGTGGCGGATCCTTCGATCAGCGCCGGCCAGCTCTCGAACCCGTACTGGCGGGCGATCAGCTCCTGGGCGTCGGCGAGCCGGAAGGGGTGGGCCATGATCTGAGCGTCGGTCATGCCGGCGAAGCGCGGCAGCCTCTCCCGGATCGCGGCGGCCACCGTGTACTTGCCTTCCCGCCGCCAGCGCACAAAGCGCTTGGCCTGCTTCTTCAGGTTCTCGAGGTTGGGCACGGGCGCGCTACGGGTGTGAGTGGGTCATCGTAGGCGGGCATGGCCCGTTCGACCTTTCGGCCGGTGCGCCCTACTGCGGCGGGTCGAAAGGTGCGCCCGGGGAGGCCGAGCTGTCAATTGCGTGCTTCCCCACCTCCATCGCCGGGCTCGTCCCGGCCACCCAACCCGTTGCAGCCGTCGCAGGCCCATCAGGATGGGTGGCCGGCATGGAGCCGGCCATGGCGGATTGGGTTGGCGGCCACGCAAAAAGAAAGGGCCGCATCGCTGCGGCCCTCCCGATACTCGGCAGATCTCTGGAACGCCTCAGGCGCCCAGCGAGCCGGCGTCCACCTTGAAGCCCGGCCCCATGGTCGAGGAGAGGCTGATCTTCTTGATGTAGGTGCCCTTGGCGCCCGACGGCTTGGCGCGGTTCAGCGCCTCGACCAGGGCGCGGGCGTTGGCCAGCAGGGCCTCTTCGGTGAAGCTCGCCTTGCCGATGCCGGCGTGGATGATGCCGGTCTTCTCGGTGCGGAACTCGATCGAGCCGCCCTTGGCGTCCTTCACGGCCTGGGCCACGTTCGGCGTCACGGTGCCGACCCGCGGGTTCGGCATCAGGCCGCGCGGGCCCAGCACCTTACCGAGGCGGCCGACCAGGGCCATCATGTCCGGG
This sequence comes from Phenylobacterium terrae, assembly GCF_042681205.1. Classification (NCBI taxonomy): domain Bacteria; kingdom Pseudomonadati; phylum Pseudomonadota; class Alphaproteobacteria; order Caulobacterales; family Caulobacteraceae; genus Phenylobacterium; species Phenylobacterium terrae. Next base: position 5,843 of record NZ_JBHUEY010000004.1, on the reverse strand, counting down.
GTGGCGATCACCCGGTCGAACTCCATGAAGCCGCCCTGGATCCGCTCGACCAGGTCCTCGGCGCCGACGATGTCGGCCCCGGCGGCCTTGGCCTCTTCCTGCTTGGCGTCCTTGGCGATGACGGCCACGCGCACGTCGCGGCCGGTGCCCGACGGCAGGGACACGACGCCGCGGACCTGCTGGTCGGCGTGGCGGGGGTCGACGCCCAGGTTGACGGCGATCTCGACGGTCTCGTCGAACTTGGCCTTGGCGTTTTCCTTGACCAGCTTGACGGCCGCTTCGAGCGGGTGGGCGACGTTGCGGTCGCCGGTCCAGGCCTGGATGCGCTTGGGTTGCTTGGCCATGGTGCTCACGCCTCCACGATCTGAAGGCCCATCGAGCGGGCGGAGCCCTCGATGATGCGGGCGGCGGCCTCGACGTCGTTGGCGTTGAGGTCCTTCATCTTCTTCTCGGCGATCTCGCGCAGCTGGGCGCGGGTGATCTTGCCGACCGTCTCGCGGCCGGTCTTGCCCGAGCCCGACTTCAGGCCCACGGCCTGCTTGATGTAGTAGGTCGCCGGCGGTGTCTTGGTGACGAAGGTGAAGCTCTTGTCCTGATAGACGGTGATCACCGTCGGCAGGGGCGTACCCTTCTGTTCCTTCTCGGTGCGGGCGTTGAACTCTTTGCAGAAGCCCATGATGTTGACGCCGCGCTGACCCAGCGCCGGCCCGATGGGCGGCGAAGGCGTGGCGGAGCCGGCGGGCACCTGCAGCTTGATGTAGCCCAGGATCTTCTTGGCCATGTTGTCCTCGTTGACCGGTCGCCCGGTCGGTTGAGCCGTGGTGCGGGGTTAGGCTGGCCGCCCCTCCCACGGATTTGAGCGCCCCGTCCGCAAGCGTCCGGCGCGAAGGGCGGGCCTGTACCAGCAATGCCCCTCGCGAGCAACCGCGGCGGTCATTTGACCGCCAAGACCGCCAAGAGCGCCAAGGGCGCGGCGGCTCGCCCAATCGATCTTCGTCAGGCGCCGGGGTTGTGCCCACCTTGGCGGTCTTGGCGGTCTTGGCGGTCCAAACCAGGCGCCGACTGCTAACTAGGAGCGGACGAACCGCCTCAGCCCCTGCTTGAGCTGTACCGCGTTGAAATTCAGCAGATAGCCCAGCCGAAAGCCCGAGAGCTTCAGATAGGTGAGGATCTGCGCCTCATGGAGGCGCGACAATGCTTCGACGGCCTTTACCTCGACCAGGACCGCGTCCTCGACGACCAGGTCGAGCCTATAGCCGGCGTCGAGCTGCAGTCCGTCGTACTCGATGGGCAGGGCGACCTGACGCGCCACCGTAAGGCCACGACTGTGCAACTCGTGTGCGAGGCAGTGCTCGTAGGCCGACTCAAGCAGGCCGGGCCCAAGGAGCCGATGGACCTTGATGGCGGCGTCGACCACCTGGCGGCCGATCGCGTCGACTGGGGCGGGTGGGTCCGCCAGCCCTGGGCGGTCTTGGTGGTCCACCAATCCGCCGCCGGCCTAGCCGACCTTTTCGACCTGGTTGTATTCGAGCTCGACGGGGGTGGCGCGGCCGAAGATGGAGACGGTGACGCGCAGGCGGGCCCGTTCCTCGTCGACCTGTTCAACGGCGCCGTTGAAGCTGGCGAACGGACCGTCGGTGACCCGCACCTGCTCGCCGATCTCGAAGGAGATGGTGGGCTTGGGCCGCTCGACACCTTCCTCGATGGCGCCGATGATCCGGGCGACCTCACGCTCCGACACCGGCATCGGCTTGGAGCCCGAGCCCAGGAAGCCGGTCACCTTCGGCGTGTTCTTGATGAGGTGGTAGGCCTCGTCGGTCAGGTTCATCTTCACCAGCACGTAGCCCGGGAAGAACTTGCGCTCGGTGTTGACCTTGCGGCCCCGGCGGATCTCCACGACGTCCTCGGTCGGCACCAGCACTTCGGAGAACTGGTCTTCCAGGCCCTGGGCCCTCGCCTGCTCCAGGATGGACTCCTTCACCTTCTTCTCGAAGTTGGAGTAGGCGTGGACGATGTACCACTTGTGGTTCGACGTGTCCGCGGGGCGGGCGGCTTCGGCGTTCATCTGTGTCATCCCGCGTTCGTAAGGCTCAGGATAAATTGCATCGCCCGGCCGATGCCGAAGTCGACGACCAGGAAGAAGACGGCGGCCAGGGCGACCATGATCCCGACCATCACCGAGGTGATCCAGGTCTCCTTGCGGCTAGTCCAGGTGATCTTACGCCCTTCGGCGCGGACCTCGCGGAAGAACTGGGCCGGAGGGGTCTTCTTCTTCGGCGGCGCCTGGACGGACGAGGAGCCGGCGGCCATCGCCGCGGCCGTCTTTGCGGCGCGCTCCCTCATGCCTGGGGCGCTGGGTTTCCGTGCCATGGAAGCGGTCTGGACTTTCTTTGCGGCTCACCGGCGGGGCGCCGGCCTTCAGGCGTTAGATAAGGTCGGCGGTGGCAGGAGTGGAGGGACTCGAACCCCCGGCCCTCGGTTTTGGAGACCGATGCTCTACCAGCTGAGCTACACTCCTTAAGTCGCCGTCCGCCAATGAAGCAGCGCGCCGGAAGGCGTCCGCCTGCCGGCGCTGCGCGGCTCATCGCCGGAGCCGGCTCGTTTAGCAGCGGCTCATGGCGGGAGCAAGGGCGCGGATCGGCCTGGGGCCGCGGCGCGTTTACGCCCGCGACAGCAGCCCCAAGGATCCGCGCCCATGTCCCCCGCCCCTGCCGAGCCCTCGCGGCCCGATGCCGGTCCCGACGCCCCCCGTGAGCCGGAACCGCGGACAGACTCGCGAGCGCCCTTGCAGCCCTCGCTCAACCGGGACGACGAGATGAAGTCCGGGCGTCCGCCGAGGACGGCCTACGAGCCGAAGGGCGCCGAAGGCTCGTCGCAGACGCCGAAGACCGCCACCGACCCGGCGAGCGGCGAATGGCGCGGCGGCCCGCCCGCGCCGGCTGCATCCGACGCGGACGAGACCGATACGTCAAAGGATCAGTAGGCCGCCGGCGGCGCGCACTGGATCCCCATGTAGTCGACCTTCACGTTGGTCAGTTTCGTTCCGCAGGCGGTGACCTCGCCCGCAGCCGTGCCCATCACCGACACGCCCACGCCTCTGGACATGTCGATCCCGGCTTCGGTCACGTCGTAGACCTTGTCGCCCTTCTTCATGACAAGGCAGCTGGGCTGGGCGCCGGCCTCGGGGCAGCCCACCGCGGTGATGGTTTCGCCCTGTGCCTGGCTGGAGGCCTGAGCCTGGCTCGGCCCGGTCTCGCCACAACCCGCCAAGGCCACGACCGCCAGGGCGATCGAGGCCGCAGTCCCTAATGCAATGCGCATGCCGCTATTCCTGATTCGCATACGACAGTCCGGATCGGACGGAACGAGACTGCGCCCGCAATCAGGGGTGGGCAATGGCTTTTCTGACACACCAGTCGAATTTCAACCGTCCATCTTTGACAGCTAAGTTGTTGTTTTCAGGCTAGATGCGAGCGCCTTGCAACTCGAAGGTCCGCTCCATCGTCTTGATGCGGTCCTCCACCAGCGGCAGCCGCTTCAGGGCCACCGAGGCCGCCCAGAGCAGCGCCCGGGCCGGCGCGGGGGTGCGGGTCATCGCCGCCACCGGCGCCCCCGCCCGCCGCAGCAGGCCGTTGGTGTAGTGGGCGCCGTTGAGGATGCGCGTGCCCCAGGTCTGGTAGTCCACCGACAGCGAGACGTTGAAGCCTTCCTGGTTCTCGATCCGGTGCGGCGCGTGCAGCGGCCAGGTCACCGCCACGCCGGGCGACAGGTCCAGAACCTGGGCCGCGCCGTCCATTTCGCGGCGGTACGGCAGGTCCTCGGTCTGCTGCTTCAGGACGATGTTCTCCATCAGCTGCTGGGGCATGTGGGCCTCGTCGGCCGGATAGATCCAGATCCGCTTGCGGCCGCGCAGGTGGAACAGCACCACGCCCGGCGCGTCGGCGTGGAACGGCACCTTGGCGTTCGGGGCCGAGAGGATCAGCTGGCCGTTGATCTGGGCCGGCTTGAACCCCGGCGCGTTGGCCGCGATCTGGCCGAAGGCCTGGCGCATCGCCGCGCCCAGCGCCGGATAGTGCTCCTCCACACGGCGCAGCTGCACCCAGACGCGGCCCTCCTTGATGCCGGCCAGCACCTCGCGGCCCGGCAGGCGACCGCGCACGCCGGTCCGCATCTGGGCCTGCCCGTCGGCGTCGAAGTCGAACAGGTTGATGTCGTAGAGCTCGGCCGGATAGCGGTCGAGCAGCTCGGCCAACGCCTCGTCCTCGAACAGGCCGGTGTCGACCAGCCCGTGGCGGAAGGTCATCGGCGTCTTGCCGAAGGCGAGCGCCTGGTCGGCGGTGAAGGGGGCGATCAGCTCGGCGGTTTGCATCGAAACTCTCCTCATTCTGCGGTCAGGCCAAGGCCCAGGCCGGCCAGGCCCAGCCCCGCGCCGACGGTGAATTTGCGGTGGCGGCGCCCCAGCAGGGCGACGGACTTCAGGGTCGCGCCGACCCGCCCGCCGACCCGCGGCTCGCAGGCGGTGATGCGGTCCAGGCGCCGGTCGAGGCGGGTGGCGGCCCGGCGCAGCGTCGGCGGCGCCGCGCCCAGGGCCGCCTGGGTCAGAGCCCCGAGCGGCCGGGGCCCGACGCGCACGTCGCCCTCCAGCACCCGGCCGGCCGGGTCGGCGAAGAACTTCTTGTAGTCCTCGCCCTCGGGCCCGAAGTCGACCCGCGTCACGCCTTGCCCGGCCAGCGCCTCGAGGCTCGCCAGCGTCATCAGCGCGCCGGGCGAAAACTTCGCGTATTCCGGATCGTAGATCGGAAACCAGAGGTGATAGCTGTCGCCGGACAGGAGGCCGAGCTCGGCGGCCACGACCCGCTCCCCGGCCCGCAGCACGGCGAACCGGAGGCCGAAGTCCGCCTCGGTGCTGTTCGTCAGCCGCCGCAGCAGACCTTGCGTCCAGGGCGCGGAAAAGACGTCGTGCTGGCCGGTGCGCAGCATCTGCTCGCTCTTCACCGCCAGCACCATCTCCAGCACCTCGGCGGCGCGCTTCTCCAGCGTGAAGGCGACCTCGCCGTGCTTGGCTTCCAGCTGGCGCAGCCGGCGGCGCTTGTCCCTCAGGAAGTCGCCGTGGCCAGCCGCCCGGCGTTGCGCCAGCCAGCCTTCGTACCCCGCGGACAGGTCGGCGATCATCGCCGCCCGGCCCTCGCCGTCGCCGGCCGTGATCCCGCTCTCGAGGAGGCCGGAGTAGCGCAGCCGGCGCGCGCCCAGGGCGGTCACCACCTCGGCCAGGTCGATGGCCGCGCCCGGCCGGGCGATCAGGCCGTGATAATCGGTCAGCGGCGCGGCCAGCGGCTGGATCAGCCCCCCGCGCCTCTGGAAAGGAAAGAAGCCGGCGATCTCGCCGCCCTGGCGGATCACGGCCACGGCCGCGCCCGGCGCCACCTGGCTGGCCGCCAGAGTGTAGCGCAGGTCGAAATAGGGGCTGGCGAGCTCCGGCCGGGCGCTGCGGAACGCCGCCCAGGCCGCCCGCGCATCGCGGTCCAGATCCGCCGCGTCCACCGCCTCGATCGCCGTCGCGCCCATTTTGGAACGCCTCCCTTGCCCTGGCGCGACGGCAAGCAATTCGCGTTCCAGGAGAGTCGGAGGAGCGGCAGGACCCTCCCTTGCGAAGGCCGGCGGAAGTGTGGGCGGTGAAGAGGGCGGGTCTCAGGTCAGCGCCCCCTCACCCGCTCATCCCGGCCTTCGCCGGGATGAGCGGACAAAGAAAAAGGCCGCCGGATCGCTCCGGCGGCCTTTCCAGCTCTCAGCTGACGCTGTGGGCTATTCGATGATCTTCGAGACGACGCCCGCGCCGACCGTGC
>NZ_JBHUEY010000003.1:0-2620 GCF_042681205.1 Phenylobacterium terrae | reverse complement strand
ACCCTTGGGACCTGCTCCAGCCCCAGGATGTGATGAGCCGACATCGAGGTGCCAAACTTTGCCGTCGATGTGATCTCTTGGGGAAGATTAGCCTGTTATCCCCGGGGTAGCTTTTATCCGTTGAGCGACGGCCATTCCACAATGTACCGCCGGATCACTAAGTCCTGCTTTCGCACCTGCTCGACTTGTAAGTCTTGCAGTCAACCACACTTTTACCTTTGTGCTCTGCATATGGTTTCTGACCATATTGAGTGTAGCTTTGAACGCCTCCGTTACACTTTGGGAGGCGACCGCCCCAGTCAAACTGCCCGCCACGCACTGTCTCCTTCCCAGATAAGGGGAACGGGTTAGAAAATCAATTTAGCAAGGGTGGTATTTCAAGGTTGGCTCCACTAGAACTAGCGTCCCAGCTTCATAGCCTCCCACCTATCCTACACATGCTAAACCAATTTTCAATACGAAGTTATAGTAAAGCTCCACGGGGTCTTTTCGTCTTGATGCGGGTAACCAGCGTTTTCACTGGTACCATAATTTCACCGAGTCCAATGTTGAGACAGTAGGGAGATCATTGCGCCTTTCGTGCAGGTCAATAATTAGTTGACAAGGAATTTCGCTACCTTAGGACCGTTATAGTTACGGCCGCCGTTTACCGGGGCTTCAATTTAATGCTTTGCGTAAGCTAACATCTCCGTTTAACCTTCGGGCACTGGGCAGGCTTCACCCTCTATACGTCGTTTTACAACTTAGCAGAGAGCTGTGTTTTTGATAAACAGTTGCCCCCCCTATTTTCTGTGGCCTATTAAAAATAGGCGCCCCTTCTCGCGAACTTACGGGGTTATTTTGCAGAGTTCCTTAACATTGGTTTTCTCGCTCGCCTTAGAATACTCATCTTGGGAACGTGTGTTCGTTCTCGGTACAGGTTGATAAAAAATTAACACTAGAAGCTTTTCTTGGAAACATGAAATCATTCAATTCGTTACTCGACCGAAGTCTTCACTATGCATCACAACTCAAGATTATGCTATACGGATTTGCCTATATAACTCTCTTGTTGCTTACCCCACAATCCAGTAAGTGGTAGAACTATCCTTTTTCGTCACTCCATCATTCTTTTACCAAGTACAGGAATATTAACCTGTTGTCCATCGACTATGCATTTCTGCCTCATCTTAGGCCCTGACTAACCCTGGGTGGACGAACCTTGCCCAGGAAACCTTTCCCAATAGGCGTCGAAGATTCTCACTTCGAATCGTTACTCATGCCGGCATTCTCACTTTTAATCTCTCCACCAGTCCTCACGGTCTGACTTCAACGAAATTAAAACGCTCTCCTAACGCACATAATGTGCCCGTAGCTTCGGTATTGTGTTTGAGTCCCGTTACATTATTGGCGCAAGATCTCTTGACTAGTGAGCAATTACGCACTCTTTAAAAGGTGGCTGCTTCTAAGCCAACTTCCTAGTTGTTTATGAAATCTCACAACCTTTCTCACTTAACACAATTTTGGGACCTTAGCTGACGATCTGGGTTGTTTCCCTCGCGAGCGTGGACGTTATCACCCACGTTCCGACTGCATAGCTTAATTTTAATGGTATTCGGAGTTTGATTATAGTCAGTACAGCTAGATGCCGCCATTCCACATTCAGTGCTCTACCCCCATTAAACAATACTATACGCTAGCCCTAAAGCTATTTCGAAGAGAACCAGCTATCTCCAGGTTCGATTGGAATTTCACCGCTATCCACAAGTCATCCGGGCACTTTTTAGCGTACTACGGTTCGGTCCTCCACTTAGTTTTACCTAAGCTTCAACCTGCTCATGGATAGATCACCTGGTTTCGGGTATATGCCAATATACTAAAGTCGCCCTATTCAGACTCGGTTTCCCTACGGCTCCGCTTTTTTCTGCTTAACCTTGCATATTTTAACATAACTCGCCGGCCCATACTGCAAGATGTACGCCATCACACTTTAACGTGCTCTGACTACTTGTAAGTAAATGGTTTCAGAATCTATTTCACTCCCCTCTCGGGGTGCTTTTCACCTTTCCCTCACGGTACTTGTTCACTATCGGTGTCTGATTAGTATTTAGCCTTACCGGGTGGTCCCGGCAGATTCAGACAGGGTTTCACGTGCCCCGCCCTACTCAGGATACATCTATGAGATTTTATGATTTCGTATACAGGAATATCACCTTCTATGTTGAAGCTTTCCAACTTCTTCTACTATCATAAAATTTTGTAACTCAATGTAAGATGTCCTACAACCCCTTTTTACAGGTTTGGGCTCTTTCGCTTTCGCTCGCCACTACTGACGAAATCATTATTTATTTTCTTTTCCTGTTGCTACTAAGATGTTTCAATTCGCAACGTGTCTCGCTAATTTGACTATGGATTCATCAAAATGCAACTGAGGTTTGCTCAGTTAGGTTACCCCATTCGGAAATCTCCGTATCATAGTTTATTTCCAACTCCACGAAGCTTATCGCAGGTAATCGCGTCCTTCATCGACTTTCAGACCCAAGGCATCCACCAAATACTCTTACTTAATTTAAAAGTTAATACAACTTTAATATTGCCTATTATTGCTAAAGATAAATATCTTAAGGTATTTTAATATTGG